>NZ_RQFK01000024.1 GCF_004770765.1 Leptospira noumeaensis
AAGCCAAGAAAGGTTACTAAAAAGCGTTACCCTTCTCATGCCGCTTAATCGTTACCTATCTCTTGAAGTCATACCAGACTTTAACAATTATGGATAATTCGGAACAAAAAGCTTATAAAGATATTAAAGAGCATGGATGTCATATATTGCATATTTTAGGTGATGATGAAAACCCGCCCTTTAGCTACTCGATAGGCATTCAACAAACATCAAATCATCCAGAAATCATCATTACTGGAATGGATATAGATGATGCTCATAAAATTATAAATGAATATAATCGATTAGTAAAATCAGGAAATACAATTATCCCTGATAAATTATATGACTGCTTCTTAGAGAATTATTCTTGTTCTTTTAAATTGGTTAAAGAAAAATATTACAAAGAGTATTTTGGCTGGGCTCGGTGGTTATATAACGGAAATAATTTCAACGCACTTCAATTAATCTATCCAAATATAGATGGAATTTGGCCTTGGGACGAAAAAGCCTCCAGCGAATTCAAATGGTTTATCCCAACTTTATATGAATGAAATATTAGAACAAATCAATGCCAGTTGGAATTGGACTGGTCTCAATGCTTCCTCCGTTTTACAAACCAATGATTTTGGAAATATAATTATCAAAGATATAAAGAGTAAAATTTGGCGAATATGTCCAGAAGACTTAAGCTGTATAATTATTGCTGAGAATTCAATCGATTTTGAAAGACTAAATAAAACCGAAGATTTTTCAACTGATTGGGAGATGAAAACTTTAGTAGAAATAGCAAATAGGAAATTGGGAGTGTTAACACACGATAGAAAATATTGTTTAAAAATTCCAAGTATCCTAGGCGGAACATACACAGCTGATAATCTCGGAACAATTTCATTCCTTGAACTAATATCTTCTTCAGGATATTTAGCTTTGGAAATTAAAGATTTACCAGATGGAAGCGAAATCAAACTAATCATCGACTAATGTTTCCGATATTTAGCCACTGCAAATAACAGCGTGGAAACGCTGCGCTTCGGCACTTACGGCCTCGCTTGGGCTGCGCCACATTCCCTTTCTGTCACTCGCTCGCATACGCAAGCTACGTGCCAGTCCCTAACGTCCCGTTCGGGACTCAGGGTCAGGGAACGTCGTCTCCACTAGTTCGTTAGTCGCAATTGTCTCAAATAATTTTAAAATTTATGAATAATCTTTTAAAACTTTCAATACTTATATTTTTATTAAACTTATCGTGCGGAAATCCTTGCGGAACTTGTCCAAAAAATGGAATCCCTGCTGTCTTAATATTTTCTTTAGCTTCCGAAACTCCAATTGAAGCTACTAACTCTTCCTGCAAATTTTCAAATTATTGCATTGAAAAAAACAACCTTACAAATGACAATTTAACTAAAAATTTGTGCCGTTTCACCAAAGGTGAATACAACTATAACTTTTGCTCAAATGTAAATGCTATCGGAAAATGTAAGCTTGATGATGAAAATCTAGCTATTAAAAAAGTATACTATAATAACATTACGAAAGCTGCTGCAATCAACGATTGCAATTCAAACATTAAAGGAAACTGGATTGAAATTTAAACCTAAATTCCTTATCGTTGTTAGTATCTCTATTTTAACCTTACTTTTCTTTAAAATTCCGCTAGGATCTTGTGAACCATGTAAATTAATATCGCTACAGGACGCAGCCGGAGTATATTTAATCTTAAAAAATGAACAAGCTAAATTCTCAATAGCATGCGTCGATAATATCAATTCAAGATGTTTAGAATTTAACTCTGGCGCTTTTTCATCAGATAATTCTATATGTAATCTTTACTTACCCAATTCTATATCAGTTAATAACTGTCAAAATACTAATGGAAAATGTGTAGTTACTAGTTTATCAACTACTATCTATTATTCTAACTCATGGAGTTCTGAAAACTCAATACAAGACTGTAAAAATAATAACGGCGATTACTTAAATTGAGTAGCATTAAAAGAGACAACTGCGACTAACAACGGGGAAACGCTGCGCTTCGGCACTGCCGGCCTCGCTCGGGCTGCGCCACATTCCCTTTCTGTCACTCGCTCGCATACGCAAGCTACGTGCCAGTCCCTAACGTCCCATCGGGACTCAGGGTCAGGGAACGTCGTTTCCCCTAGTTCGTTATGCGAAATTCTTTAAAAACAATATGATTAATAAAATAAAGAAACTACTCTTTTATGTAATCCTAAGTTCGATTATATACAACTGCGAATCTAATAAGCAAACTTCCGAGACGGCAAAAACCTCATTCATAATAGGAAAAAACATTAATGTGAGGAAAGAACCAAATCCTGATTCGATATCTCTTGGTCTTATTCAAGGTGGAAGCGAAGTCCAAATAATTCAATACGGTGAAAAAACAACCATTATAAATGGAATTAAAGGAAAATGGATCTATATCAAGGGCGTTGATACTAATCTTGGTTCAGAAATTCACGGCTATATTTTTGATCAATTTATATTAAAAAATCATAAAACTCCATCCGATATTCTTGAAAAAATATTAGAGGAAAAAGATGATAATATCAAACTTTCTAAATTACAAAATTTTAAAAACCTATTTCCTTTTGATATATATCGAGAAAAAGAATTTGGCCAACACGTTGTAGTAGATTCGTATATTGAATTTACCAAATGCGAAATGATTCGGAATAGAAAAAAATACGATCATTCCAATCAAAATGAATTTTTTGCTAAACTAAATTCTACGATTAAAAATTTTCATTTCGATGAGTTCGAAAAATTGACAAAATGTGAATTCGAATTAAGACAAAGATGTTATCAAGTAGAAGAAGATTTGAATTTCCCGATAAGGACATATGATAATGAAATTAAAGAAGAAATTAGAACAATTTTTTCGCAAATCCTAATCGATACTCGTGATGAGAATAATTGCTACAGGATGAAGTCTGGAAAAAAGTATTGTTTTCACATAGACAAAAAAAATAAACAATACCAGATTTCTGGTATGTGCTATAAATAATTGAAAACTTAAAGAACTTCGCATAACATCGCGGAAACGCTGCGCTTCGGCACTTACGGCCTCGCTTGGGCTGTGCCACATTCCCCTTCTGGCATTCGCTCGCATACGCAAGCTACATGCCAGTCCCTAACGTCCCGTCGGGACTCAGGGTCGGGGAACGTCGTCTCCGCTAATTCGTTATGCGACATCATTCAAAATAGGATATTAAAATGACTACAAGATTCTCAATGAGATTTAAAATTGATCCAAAAGATCTAAAAAAAGAAGGTATATTGAATCCTTTTATAGATCTTGATACCAAACTATATATTCATCCTCATCTATTAAGAGATTCTAAGAATCCGTTTATGTCGAATGCATATTCGGTATTGCATGATAAATTGGCAGAGTATTTAAAAATAATTAAATCAATCAAAATTTTTAACGATACGGATATATCATATAGAACGATAACAAAAGTATTTCAATTTGATGAACCATATGGACTTTGTATAGGATATTCAGAAAAAGGGACACATGGAACCGGACTGAAAGGGAAATATGCTCTAAAAATATTGACTACGATTTACCAAATTCAAGATAAAAGTATACTTGATCCCGAAATTCTAGAAATCTTACCATTCATCGAGGAAAATATCGGTGCAGATAGAATTGGTGATATGGTTGCAAATATCATTCAGGAGGAATTAGCTAAACTAACTCAGCATATCGTTGAAAAATATAAAATCAAAGATACAAAAGAAATCAATATAGGTTTGAATAAATATAAACTTCCTTATGCAAACGAACTAAAAACTCATTTTCTACTATTACCTAAAGACATTCTCGAAAAACTCCCTGTCGCCAATTCTTATGATGATATTCAGGAAGTAATTAGGCATAATAAACAATTAAGAGACCATTTCAATAAAATCATTAGGCTCGCAGCTAAAAAGAAAACTTCCGCTGGTAAAAAAAATATAAAATACTCTCTAAAAAAAGAAATCATTGAGAATCCAAATCTCATCGTTGATTTATTAACGGAATATAAAAATAGCAAAAAACAGCCATACGATTTCGAAAAAGATATGAATTATTTTTTCAGTTGGGCAGATGAAGCAGAAGAAATTTTTCATTCATTTTTACGAAAACTAAAATTAACAAAAAAAGATCCGATTGAAATAGTCAGATTTCTTTTGGACAAGTTCAAGGAATATACTGAAAAAAATGGTCTCAATAAAGCCTTTTTTAACAATCAGGGAAATATAAAAGAAGAAATTCCTCAAAGAATATTCCAAGCTCTATCTCAACTATATATTGATGATAAAAATCTCGATATATCCCCTGAAACTAATCTAGGAGCAGGTTCGGTTGATTTTAAATTTTCGAGAGGTTCAAAAAAAGTCATTGTTGAAATGAAAACATCTATGAATCCAAAATGGAGACAGGGATTATCCTTACAATTGAAATCATATTATGATACTGAAAAACCATTAAAAGCTTTTTATACATTTTTATATATTGGGAATGCTTCCGATAAAATCAAAAAATTAAACTCTGATCTAATTAATTTAAATAACTCAGGATATAAAATTGAATTGGTTAATATAAATGCCTCAAAAAGAAAATCAGCAAGCTTATTGTAAAAATGAAGTCGCATAACAGCTACTAACCGCTTCGCTTCGGGACTTGCGCCCTCGCTCGGTCTGCGACACATAGGCTTCTGGCACTCCCCTTGCCTGCGCAAGTGTCGTGGCCAGTCCCTAACGTCCCGTTCGGGACTCAGGGCCAGCCTACGTCGGTTAGTCTAGTTCGTTATACGACAGATTAAGAAAATTTTAGGAAAAAAATATGGTAAGAAAATTAATATTAATAATTACATTTTTTTTGAGTTTCAATCACAGCCTCTCGGCAGAAGACGATTTTTTGAGTGAAACATTTATACAAAATCACAAAAACTACAGAGTTTATTCATTTCAGAATGAAGCATCAAAAAAAATCAAGAATGTAGAAAATCTCAAAAGAAAAAAAGAATACAATCAAGCTATTTTAGAAATCCATTCAATACTAAAAATATATCCGCTTTCCGAAATATATTATCTATTGGGAAATATTTATATGGATTTACAAAACTATCAACTAGCAGAAAAGGCATATAAATTGTCACTAATAGATAATTTCTTAACAAAACCGATAACTTTATATAATTTAGCTTGTTTATACAGTCTGACTAAAAATGAAGATGCTGCTTTTAAAATCCTTAAGGAAGCGTTGCTAACTGGCTATCCGTATTTAGATTACATAAAAAAAGACAAGGATCTCGAATATTTAAGAAATACAAAAAATTGGGATAGTTTTCAACAAAAATATATTCGAATAAAAAACGAAAACAACTTCATCGGTACTTACAATATAGATGATACTGGGAAAAATCAATTATTTCTATGTGATAACAATGTTGCAATTAAGGCTTCCTATTATTCATCTACTATTGACGGAAGTTGTTGCAATACTGATGATTATTCAAAACCTAAAAACAACTACTCTTTAGGTAAATGGAGAAAAATTGATAATCAAATCGTAGTAATTTATTACAAATCCTGTGGTTATCGCGGAACATTACCACCAAATCCAAATGAAGGAGCAGCAGCAGATTGCGTAAATCGGCGCAATTGCTCTTTAACACAAGAATGTAAAAATACTAATTTCAATGAATATATTAATTTTGATTCTGTAGACTTAGATTCAGATCCTCCGATTAAAGGAACGAAAAAACATGCTGTTGCCTGTGACACTTAATCCGTCGTATAACAGCAACTAACCGCTTCACTTCGGGACTTGCGCCCTCGTTCGGTCTACGACACATAGGCTTTTGTCACTCCTCTTGCTTACGCAAGCGTCGTGCCAATCCCTAACGTCCCGTTCCGGGACTCAGGGTCAGCCTACGTCGGTTAGTCTAGTTCGTTATGCGTAATTTGGCTAAAATAAATATTCTAGACTTAAAAATAAAATGAAAAAAGAAAAAATTCTAAACCGAATATCTGAACTGAAAAATATAGAGTTTGCAAAACAATCTTTACTAAAAAATGCTGAAGAGTTATTTGCCGGCACATTAAGTATCGCAACCGTCGTATACGGAAGAAATTCTACGCAAGTTGCATACTTAATTGATATGCGTAATAAAGTCGCAAACTCAAAATATGATGAAAATTCAAAGTATTCAGTATTATTTCAATCGACACTAGGCTATATTACTAATCTAGAAAAAGAAATAAATGATGAAATGATTCTAAGCCTAGAAATAAAAATATCAGGGGAATTGTTTTCTGATTTCATATACATGGCAAAAGAATCAATGGAAACTGGGCATAAGGATGTTGCCGTTGTCTTAGCTAGTGCCTCTTTAGAAGATTCATTAAAAAAATTAGCTGAATATAAAAATATTAATGTAGAAGGCAAAGAAATGTCAGATATAGTTAATATTTTAAAATCTAATGAAGTTCTTTCGGGCCCTCAATTAAAAGTAATACAATCTTTTGTTAAAATCAGAAATAAAGCATTTCATGCCGAGTGGAATAAAATTGATACTCCAGAAGTTAAAAGTTTGATAGCTTTTTTAGATGAATTTATTATAAAAAATTTCTCACAATAAAAGCCAAACTACGCATAACAGCGTCTTCCCGCTACGTTTCGGCACAAGGCCTCACTCGGCCTGCGGCAAATTCCCTTCCGGCACGCTTCTTGCTTCGCAACAAGGCGCGCCGACGCCAACACCTACTTCGTAGGCTCGGCTACAGGGAACTTCGGGAAGACTAATTCGTTATACGACATAGCAAAAATAAAATGAAGAATAAATTTAAAGAATACCATAAATTTACAAAAGAAGAGTTAATGAGGTTATCAAAGGAATCTCTCTATGTTTTTGATACCAACATCTTACTCAATATGTATAGGTATAGCCGGTCGACAGTTGAGGATTTCTTTACTGTTTTTTCAAAACTTAAAAAAGAAAATCGAATATGGATACCTTATCAAGTCGGAATAGAATTTTATGAGAATAGAATAAATGTAATTGCAGAACAAAGAAAATCTTACCAAGAAATACTTAAATCAATCACAAAATTTAAAAATGACATTTCAGCAAAATATAAAAATCATCCATTCTTAAACTTTGATGAAATTTTCAGTGAACTAAATAATAAAGCAATAACTGAAATAGAAAATAAAATTTGCGAAGCTGAAAAATTACAACCTAATTGGCTCGATCGTGATGAAATATTAGAAAGAATTAATCTAATATTCGAAGATAGCACAGGAGAGGAATTTACAGAAGAGAGATTAAAAGAAATTAAATCAGAAGGAAAGCTCCGCTATGAAAATAAAATTCCACCAGGATTCAAGGATGATAATAAATCCGATCACAAAAAATTTGGTGATTTGATAATTTGGTTCGAAATAATAGAAAAAGCTAAAAGCTCTAAAAAAAATATAATTTTGGTATCTGGTGACACGAAAGACGACTGGTGGTTAGAAAAAGATGGAAATAAGATAATGCCTTTACCAGCTCTAAAAAAAGAACTTTATAAACAAGCAGGTGTAAATTTTCACATATATACACCTGATGCATTCCTTGAATTTTCTACAATTGAGCTAGAAAAAAAGGATTCTTCTATTTCTGAAGCCAGAAAATTTCAAGAATTTGACGAATTAATCGGAACTGACCAAGAATATAATTACAAACTACAATCAATATCTTTAAACCTAAGTAGCCCTTTCCTCTCAGATAAATTCAAAAATATAATTATAGAAATTGAAAATAATATTATTAGCGTAATGGAAAGATTAATTCCTTCTGATCCAATTAATGATAGTATAAATTATACAAAAAACATAAACCATATTGAAATTATAAAATTTCAATTAAAATTAATGAAGAACGAAAATTTCAATGACATATTCATGATCAAACAATTTGATACACTATTGAGCTATCTATTAAACACTCTATCTGAGCTGCTATTGAATAGAAAATTATATCTTGACGACATACATGACTTATACAAATCCATTTCCATTATCGAAAAACACAGAAAGTTCATATTAACATTAACCTAAATCATTTGCTACGTCGTATAACAGCATCTTCCCGCTACGTTTCGGCACAAGGCCTCACTCGGCCTGCGGCAAATTCCCTTCCGGCACGCTTCTTGCCCAGCAAGAAGTCGCGCCGACGCTAACGCCTCTTCCAGAGGCTCAGCTACAGGGAACTTCGGGAAGACTAGTTCGTTATGCGAAATGTCAAAAAAAGTGCATTAAAAAAGAATTTACTCTAAATATTTAAGAAATATAATAGGAGCAATGGAAGAAGAATCAAATTCATCCGATAGTAATGAACACCTAATTCCTGATAAACAGAACGATTCAATTGATGAAAATTCTTCCGATACTTTACCAGGTTCTGCTTTAAACTTTCCAAAACAAATTAATACCATAAATAATATGAGTAGCCTCTCCGCAGCTCAATCTGTAGCGGAAGCCCTAAAACGAACAAATGCTCTCAATTCAATGAGTAGCCTCTCTGCAGCTCAATCTGTAGCGGAAGCCCTAAAACGAACAAATGCTCTCAATTCAATGAGTAGGGAACACCAAATGCAGGAAAATGTTATCCAAGAAAATTATAGTAGTTCCTTGAAACTAAAAAAGGATATTATTGAATTAGAAAAACAAATTTTAGAATTCGAGAACAAATACAGTGAAAAATCAGAAGAACATAAGGAAGCAACCGAAGAACTTGAAAAATTAAAGGTCTTAATAGAGACGTATGACTCTAAAAGCAAATTGAACCATATTGCAAGTAAAATTCATCCCGAGGCAGCAAATCTATTATATAGCAATCATGACTTATTACAAGAATTCGATAAGGATACTTCAAGAAATGTAACCGTTTTATCAATTGATATAAGACGATCAACAGAATTAATGCTAAAAGCTAAGGATCCACATTCATATGCTTTGTTTATTTCAGAAATAGCAGTTGGATTAAAAGAAATAATATTAGCAAATTTTGGAATCTTTGATAAATTTACCGGTGATGGAATATTAGCCTTTTTTTCCGAATTCTATTCAGGGAAAGACTTTCTAGCACATTCTCTCAAGGCAGCAAACGAATGTCATGAGTTTTTCAATAAGTATTATAATTTGAATAGAAATAAATTCAAAATAGTAATGAAAGATATTGGCTTAGGAATTGGAATAGATTACGGAGAAGCAAACATAATAAAAATCAACAATGAATTAACGGTCATCGGAAACCCAGTAGTATATGCTTGTCGCTTCTCAGGATGTCAACCAAACCAAACTTTAAGTAACCAAGGAATGGTAGATGCTTTGCGTGAAAAATATGATTCTTATTTAAATATCGAAGAAAGCGTAATAGACATTAAACATGAGGGCAAAGCCTTCGGTTATACCGCGTACTTAAATTTTAATAAATTACAATTAATTAATCCATTTTGGCTTAGAGATTCTAATTAAAAACCTTTTGACACTTCGCATAACAGCGCGGAAACGCTGCGCTTCGGCACTTCGGCCTCGCTTGGGCTGTGCCACATTCCCCTTCTGGCACTCGCTTGCATACGCAAGCTACGTGACCAGTCCCTAACGTCCCGTTGGGACTCAGGGTCGGGGAACGTCGTCTCCCCTAGTTCGTTATGCGTCATTTTTCAAAAACTTAATTTATAGAAAATATAAAAGGATTAAGCAAATTATATTATGATCAAATTTCTACTTTTTTTTCTCATATTTTCACATACAATCTTCGCAGAAGAAATTAGAATATTTTCTATGACGCAACTTGATTTCTTTATTAGGGGAGGATACTTTACTGCCGAAAATTTTTATGCTGACTCGGAATTTAAGAATTGGACATACAAAAAAGACCTAAATTTTATTCTTAGTATTTGGAAAGAAAATGGAACTTGGTGTCGTGCAGAATTTACGAATTGGGAATTAACATCGCTTGATGTATTAGGTTTAAAATTTGATTACTATATCTATGCAACTGGACCAATCTATAATGCTTCCAAAACAAGCTTCACTGATTTCAATTATATTGAAATTCAATCCGATCCATATTATTACAAATTAGAAAATAAATGTTATCGCAAAAAAGAAAATCCTCCAATTGTTTTAAATTATTCTAATCCATTAGAATTTGCCAATTTAGTTGACGATAAATACTGTATCCTCCCTAAATTACATAGAGATTGTCAAAATAAAATAGAAAAAATTATGAAAGACAATGGATTCAATTATTTTGATACAAGGATTTGGCCACATCAGGACTTTAAGAATTTTATTAAAAAATACGAGCAAGTTCCAAATTCTTTTAAAAAAGTAAAAAGAACGATAAACTATGAAGATGGTCCAGCAGAAATATATAATGACTAATATTTGAAATATAACAGTTAATCTAACTACTATATTTGTCATTATTCTTCTTGATAACATATTTGTCTTAGGAACACATCAGGTAAAATTCCGAAAGTGAAAATCGACGCATAACAGCGACTACTCACTGCGCTTCGGCACTTACGGCCTCGCTTGGGCTGCGCCACATTTCCCTTCTGGCATTCGCCTTGCTTACGCAAGCTACATGCCAGTCCCTAACGTCCCGACGGGACTCAGGGTCGGGAAACGTCGAGTAGCCTAGTTCGTTATACGACATGACAAAAAATAGAATCATTAATATGAAAAAAATAACTTTAACAATTACAATATTCCTTTTAAACTCTGTGATTAATGCGCAGACAAGTAAACCCACTTTTGAAACTGGTATTAGAGTTCAAAAAGCAGAGTTTATTCCTTACGATTATAGTAGAAACGTTACTGATGCCGAACCTTTCCCGAATGTAAAGATTCAGAACTTACGAAATAATACTAAAACAATTAATCCGTTCTTTCTAATTTACAAAGATCTTCAAAGGGGGTTTTCTATAGAATTTGATTATTCAAAAATTCAAATTGAAAGACCAAATTTTGACAATGAATTTCTTATTGGAAATCGGTTCTATAGATTCAAAAACTACCTTGCAAATAACGAAAGAAGTGACATTAAACTAAACTTCTTCTTCTACCCTTCCCAACAATTGAACGAATATTTCTCATTTGGAATCGGAATTAGAAAAATTGATAGAATCAGAAATGCATCAGAGCATTTATACTCGATCGAAGAAAAAATTCTATCAATGGGTCCGCAATTTGTCATGAAATCCAAAATTCCAATTACCGAAAAACTCTCAATTAACCTTGGTTTAGATTTATATCATACACAGGGACGACGAAATTATAGTTATTCAAGTTCGCATTATTCCCCTCAAGGAAATTATTCATTTCTAGAAACGGTTAAAGGAAATGGAAAAACCATCGGAATCTTTCAAGGCTATGAAGCAAACGTTTCCTTAAAATATAATTTTCTGGAAAACTTCAATCTCGCATTCGGTTACAACTACAATTATTCCTATTTTAAGTATCAAAACCTAGATGATTACACTTACTATTTCAATTTCTCCTCCGCATCAAGTGACTATGCTGTCCAGAATACTAAATATTCGAATGGAAAAGAAATAATTAGAGGATTCTATATATCCGCATCAACAGTATTCTAATTGTCACGTCGTATAACTACCGCTAACCACTTCGCTTCGGGACTTACGCCCTCGCTCGGTCTACGACACATAGGCTTTTGGCACTCCTCTTGCCTTCGCAAGCGTCGTGCCAATCCCTAACGTCCCGTCCGGGACTCAGGGTCAGCCTACGTCGGTTAGCTTAGTTCGTTATGCGAAATATTTGAACTCATATGAAAAAGGAAAAATGTATGCCGATAAATTTAGATATTCCAGCAAACAGCATTGAGTATTTCTCAACTGAAGCAATAGAAGAATTAAGAGATGCTACATTAAATTACTCTCTTAATATTATAGATGAAGCAAATCGATTAGATGCAACAATTAGATCAAAAAAAGACAAACCGGAAATAACGCGTTCAATCGTAAAAAATGCCGTTAATTTCCGAGAAAATCCATTTAATATTAGAAAAAAATCATTAAAATATATTTTAATTCAAATTGCATCTTCAATTTTTCTATTCTTATCTGGAATTACATATGACTTCCAAAAGTTTTCTACAGATAAATTGCATTTGGCTTCATTTCTGGTAATTACACTAATCGCAATTACATCAACAGTTTCAATGTTTTTTATGGGGAGAGATGAAATATGAAAATTATAAATAAATCAAAATATACAAAGAATAAGCAAATATTAGAGGACATTTCCAAAGAATATATAGAACTCTTAACAGAAAACATACAATTCAAAAAAAGAAATCTCGATTACAAAGAAGTAGATTATAAAGATCTTATAGTTGCGCACGAAGATTTCAAAAAAAGAAATTCAGTAAAATCTATCCAAAAAGAAAGAAAAAGCAATCTTCTCTTATTTACTGGAATGCTATACGTAGTAATAGGATTACTAACATACTCCTATAGTAACTTCGAAATTGGACCAAATAACCTAGGCATTATAATATCAATTTTTGGAATAATAATTGCATTTTCTAGTGTTACTTTAAATTTTTTAAAGAATGATATTTTTCTTTTAACTTCAAAAAGAATAGAGAAGAAGATAGATAAATTCGAGATAATTAACAAATGGAATAAAATCGAAACATTGACAAATGCATTTTTATACAATAAAAAAATCGCGAAATCAGTTGAGAATAATATTCATTTACCACTTTCAAAAAAAATCAACATTCTATACGAAAATCAATATATAAACAAGGAAGATATTATAAATTATCAAACCATTTTAAAAGCTAGAAACAATATTGTACATAGTTCAAACCTGGATATAGATGAAAAAGAACTGCGAAATTTACTAGAAAAAGCTGACAATATAATTGAAATTTTGGAAATTAAAAATCGATAATCAAATACTTCGCATAACAGCGTCTACTCACTGCGCTTCGGCACTTGCGGCCTCGCTTGGCCTGCGGCACATTTCCCTTCTGGCATTCGCTCGCATACGCAAGCTGCATGCCAGTCCCTAACGTCCCGCTGGGACTCAGGGTCGGGAAACGTCGAGTAGACTAGTTCGTTATGCGACATTGCAAAAAAGTTGTTTACTTTTTTCTCTAAGCAACAGAATAATTTGCCAATGAAATTTCTAATACCAATAGTTTTTACAATATTAGGATGTAACTCATATACAAGTTACATAGCGCCAGATTCCAAAAAAATCAATATATTACCGAACAAAAGAATCGCTTTAATAGGATTCATGAATTATGAATTTGAAATGAACAAAGATAGACAAGGAAACTTATACAGGTCATCTGCATCTCTAAATTACAACAAATCTATGAAACCGCTATTTCCTGCAGGTAAGGATGTATCCTCCTTTAATTCGAATAATATTAATAATCAAATTGCAAGGGAGAATTGTTTAGATCTTGTTTATGAATATATAAATATTGTAAAAGATTCAGGAAAAAAAGAATTGAGTAAATTTATCGATTTTAATTTAACACCTGATACTTCAAAGTCTACATGCTTAGTTAAAACTAATAATGTAGACTACTATATACTTGGAATCCCAGGAAAACCCTTTAATTCATGGGTTAATTACGATGAAAGCTTTTTTGGTTACATTAAAAGTGGAATTTCAGTTTTATCATTTTTTATATTCCCCTCTAAACAAGCAGAACCAGTAAATGGATTTTTCTATATTTACGATTCCAAGCTAAATCTTGTTGATAAGTTTGAATATAAAAAGCAGGTAATAATCACAACATCATGGTGGTTTAATTTAAATTTAAATGAAAAGGAATATGTATTTAAAGAAATTGATCAGAGTATAATCAAATCACAAGAAAACATCACCAAAGAATTTTCTTACGACTTTTATGCAAAATATAAATAAAATATATTTTTCTCTATTACAAGACAAAAAAGGAACAAAAATGAAAACAAAGCTATCAACACTATTAATCGGATTAATACTAAGCAATTGTGTATTTATGCCAGATTATTCAAAAAATTTCAAAAAATACCCTATAAAACCTGATCTAAAATCAATTTCGGTGACCAAACCCGAAGGTAGATTTGAAATGTTTGCTACTGGTTTTTACTATATTCTAGCAGCTAACTTAATTGAAGAAAATTTAAAATATTCAGAATTATTTTCTGAAGTTAAAGAAAAAGACGGCGATTACATCCTAACAGCAGAAAAAATTGATGATAAATATACTGGAGAATTTATTGATGTTGCGTATTCAATAACTGTTGAATACTCACTACACCTAAAAAATAGATTAGTTTTTAAGAATAAATATAGTGCGACAGCTATTTCTGAGCCTACCGAACATTTCATGTATGCTTTTAGACAAAGGTTAGCTCGAGAAAGAGCTCTTCAAATGACTGTAAACAAATTTTTAGACGATTTAGAAACTATGAAGATTCTCAAATAATCTCTGATTCATATTCTTTTGCAACGTCGCATAACAGCGCGGAAACGCTGCGCTTCGGCACTTACGGCCTCGCTTGGTCTGCGACACATTCCCCTCCTGGCACTCGCTTGCATACGCAAGCTACGTGACCAGTCCCTAACGTCCCGTTGGGACTCAGGGTCGGGGAACGTCGTCTCCGCTAATTCGTTAGTTGCAATGTGCAGAATTTCGTTCTCGCCAGGTTCGTTTTTTCTCGCTTTTATCTATTAAGCAAAGATTGATACAAAAGATTAATTTGATCGGTCTTGTTTGTTTAAGATTTCTCAAAATTGATTTACTCTGCGCTCTTTGTTGATGTTTTCTGGTGGACTTCCAGTTCTTTCTTATCACAAATCTTTTCTCGACGGGCACACTGCAACTAACAGCGTCTTAACGCTTCACTTCGGGACAGGCCCTCGTTCGGCCTTCGGCAAATTTCCCGCTACCCTAACGCCTACTACGCAGGCTCAGGGCGGGAAACTTCGTCAAGACTAGTTCGTTATCTGCAATGCGTAAAAATCATTTTCTTAAGAGAGTAAAAGGAAAATCAAATCATGCAAAATCAAACTTCGCTTATATACAAATTAACTATAATAATCATTTATTGTGTACTATTCACACCTAACTGCAGAAAGCCTTCAAGTTCAAAGCGGGATTTTCTAGATGCCGTACGATTTAAGGAATATGACAGAGTTCAAGATCTTATTGATTTAGGAGAAGACGTAAATCAGTCCGATTATAGATCCGGAGAAACCGCTCTATTATTAGCTATTGCTAAACGTGACTTCGATATGGTTGAAATTTTATTGAAAGCTAAAGCTGATCCTAATAAAAAAAGTATTTTCCATGGTCCGATTCATTTAGCGTCAGATTTTTGTTCACCAGAAATTCTAAGAATACTAATAAATGCAAAAGCAGATATAAATGCTCAAAACGCTTTTGATTATTATACTCCCTTAGAAATTTCCCTTCTAAATGGAAATTTAAAATGCACAGAAATACTAATTAACAGCGGAGCGAAAATCGAAGGTCTTTCCGTTTCACATATATTCTCTGAAATTGCCGAAAAAGGTCGAACTGAAATTTTAAATTATATCTTAGATGTTCTAGATATCCAAATATATCAACATGAAGCGAATTTAGCACTATTACGTTCAGTTCGATCTGGAAATATTAATACTGTTCAATATCTTTTAAAAAAGAATTTGAAGTTGAATACTAATTTTTTTGATGATGACGGAGACGCACTAATACATATTGCAACAAAATATAATAGAACTTCAATATTAAATTTATTGCTAACTGCTGGTGCAGATCCCAACTTAAAAAACAAAAAAGGAGAAACCCCAATACGCATCGCTCTTAAACAAAAAAACTTATCACTTGCGGAAATACTTAAAAATTCTGGAGCAACTAATTAAAAATTAATAAACCATTCTTTTCAACGCACTGCAGATAACAGCGAGGAAACGCTGCGCTTCGGCACTTACGGCCTCGCTTGGGCTGCGCCACATTCCCTTTCTGTCACTCGTTTGCATCCGCAAACTCCGTGCCAGTCCCTAACGTCCCGTTTCCGGGACTCAGGGTCAGGGAACGTCGTCTCCCCTAGTTCGTTATACGACATTGGATAAACATTCTTTACATTTATGAAAAAAAATCATCTAATCATAAAGAATTTAATCTTATTGATTTTCTTCTTTCATTCTTGTTCTAAGCCAAATAAAGCGGTAACCGAATCTAATTTCTCAACGAAATATGTTTTTGCAAGCCGAGGGTTAAACATAAGAAGTAAATCGAATTTAAACTCCGAAATAATTGGTAAAATTCCTGATAAAGTGCTTATAAATTTAAAAATTTCAGATTCCGATCAACAGGATGAAATAGAAAATATTGAAGGATCATGGAGAAATATTACTTTTAATCATGTAAATGGTTTTATATTCGACGGTTACACTAGTTCTACTATTCCACCAGATGGAAATTGCGATAATCTCCAAGTATATCTAGATAAGTATTTTAAAAAAACTAAATCTATAAAATATCTTTCAGTAGTCGGTTCTCATTATAATCCAGAGGAAAAAGTTTATGAAACTAGAACTTTCTATGAAAACGGTATCGAATTTTTTAATTACAATCTCACTGAAGGTTCAATGGATTGCATACAGGCACATAACCTTTCCCTAACTGAACTATTTTTGATTGGAAAAAGATGTTTCGGAGTTAAAACGAATAATATTAAATACCCTTTATCAAAGAATTTCAATTATATCAATAATGTCTTTAAATATGAAGATATACACTATGAAAAAACAATTGTCCAACATTATACAGACAATAAAAAAGATATACCTTGGAATACTATTCAAATCAATATAGAAAATACTTTTTATTCACCAGAAAATAAATATATAAATCTATGGTTAATTACTGAGCCGATTCGAGCAATTTGTTTAGGTGGAACAATGTGATTAAATATCCAACGTCGTATAACAGCGTCTACTCACTGCGCTTCGGCACTTGCGGCCTCGCTTGGCCTGCGGCACATTTCCCTTCTGTCACTCGCTCGCATACGCAAGCTGCGTGCCAGTCCCTAACGTCCCCTCCAGGGACTCAGGGTCGGGAAACGTCGAGTAGACTAGTTCGTTATGCGCCATAAATACATTTAATTAAAATACAAGGAACAAATGAAAAAAATCACAGTAACAATACTTATATTAAATTTTATCCTATTAAGAACCCTAGAATTCTTTCGATTACTAAAAGGTTCAGAAAGTTTGTACGACCCTTACTATAGTATAAACAAAAATTATGAAGGTATATCCACTTTTCCCATTGATCATAACTTTTTTATATATATGAACATCAATGTTCTCAACTTTATATTCAAATTAACTTCTCAATTTTCTTTTAATTCAATTATGTTCTTCATCATAGCAATTATCGTTATATTAAAAAAATATGAAATTTCAGACAGCTTAAATAATGGTCGTAGAAAACTATACTTTACATTGCTGTTCTTGAATTTCTTAATAACAGCTATTGCCATAATACTCTTTACATTCATTCTAAAATCAAATAACGGATCCGAATTCAACAAATTACTTCAAAACATCCTTTTTCTCTCATTCACGATGTATGCTTATATTTCCTGTTTTATTAATAGTTTTCTTTCATTAAATTTATTTTTATACATTCTAGATTCTTTCAAAAACCTGTTCACAGAAGGCCATTTTTCTAGCAAAATATTAAATAGATTAGATCTATACAAATTAGCCATACTTTCCCTAATCTATGTCGTCCTTGACTTTCACGGCTTCTATATTTTTATAAATAGATATGCTTATTTTGTATCTCATGAATTAAACGATCTCAAATATGAAAATATTCTTCAAATCTCAATCTACGGCAAATTAATCTACTCAATTCTTCTATTAGCATTCTCAATAAGATGGCTAAACCTACATTTTAATATTAGTCCAAACAAAACAAAACTTTTGCCCCTAATTATTATTTTCATCTATTTCTTGATGCAATCTGGTAGAGAATTAATTTTAACAAACGAGATTGCCATTTTAAATATTTTTAACATTGTTTTTTTATTATCAATATTTAGCTTCAGTTTTTACTCAAAAAGAAACCAGAACACAATTTACGGCGCATAACAGCGTCTACTCACTTCGCTTCGGCACTTCGGCCTCGCTTGGGCTACGCCACATTTCCCTTCTGGCATTCGCTCGCATACGCAAGCTGCATGCCAGTCCCTAACGTCCCGACGGGACTCAGGGTCGGGAAACGTTAAGTAGACTAGTTCGTTATACGCCATAACAAAATAAATATGGAAATAGAAGAAATATTAAACATTCAATACAATACAGAAGACATTGCGACAGGTATACTCAAACTCGGGTTATTGATCGATTACTCAAATGACTTTGAAAAACCAGAATATCTTGATGTAGCTTTGGAAATAGGAGAAAGTCTTCTACAAAAGAATATAAGCCATGACCAAAAAGGGATAATTTGCTATTTTCTCGCAAATTTATGGAGTTCGAAAAATAAATTTCTAAATCATAAGTTGCTTTGGAATTCAAAAGAACTAGAAAAAACAATATATTATTATCATTTAGCTTGCGAAAAGCAAGTAATTTCATCATTGCCGGAGAATCGCCAGTGCCAAATCTATACAAATTTCGCTAACATATTAAGGCACATAGGTAGATTCATCGAAGCAATTGAATATTGGAATGAAGCCATACGAATCGATCCAAATTTTTCAATAGCTATTGGAAACAAGGGTAACGGAATAATAAATTATGCCGACCTATTATATGATAACGGGCATAGCAGGCTCTTCAAACAGTCAGCCTACCATCTATTAAAACAAGCAATTGAAATAGGAAAATTAGAAGGACAAGTGAGAAATGGATTTGTATCATTATTGAACGATTTAGAATCATCCTTTCCGTTAGAGATATTACAAGAAAAAGAGATAGAAACAAAGTTTCCATTGGGGGATTCAGAATCAGAAATCAGATATAGAGAATGGTGTCTAAATAACAATTTATTTTTAAACCCATTGAATGACATTGGCAATTATTCGATCGCTGCCAACGATATTCTATTTTTGCCACATATGCAGATCAAATTTGAAGATGGATTTTATTATCAAAGTCTTTTAAATGGCATAAAGCAAGAATTTATTGCTGCTAGATTTTTAGTTTACGAAGGGATAAATAAGAAAGTTTTACACTTTGCAGATAAAGATACTTTTCTCTACAGCCTAGGAGATCATACTTTTTATTCAATAAACATTGAAAAAATAAAAATGGGATATCGATCAATGTATTCACTACTTGATAAGCTCTCACATTTTCTAAATAGGTATTTTCATCTCGAAGTTCCACCCAACAAACTCTCTCTTAAAAGAATTTGGTATAAAAAAAATGATCCCAAGCAAGAAGTTAGGGATGTATTTAACGAGCTTAAAAATTGGGGCTTTCGTGGACTTTTTTGGCTCAGTCGAGATCTATTTGAATTAAACGATGCAAATTTACCAATGGATCCGGAGGCTTACGCTTCTTATAAATTACGTAATAGTATTGAACATAATTTTACAAAAATCCTCGATCCAGTCATTGAAGGACTATCTCAAAACCATACAATGCATGCTTATGATTCAACCAACATTACATATGACCAATTGGTAAAAAATGCTATAAAACTTTCAAAATTAGTTCGATCTGCTTTTATCTATTTGATTTTAGGAATAAATATTGAAGAACAAAAACGAGAAAGTGAATGCTTCGTATCAATGGAAATGCCATATTATGATGACAAATTTAAATCATTATTTTAAATGTTACGGCGTATAACAACGGGGAAACGCTGCGCTTCGGCACTTGCGGCCTCGCTTGGCCTGCGACACATTCCCTTTCTGTCACTCGTTTGCATTCGCAAACTCCGTGCCAGTCCCTAACGTCCCGTTCGGGACTCAGGGTCAGGGAACGTCGTCTCCCCTAGTTCGTTATGCGAAAGTGCCGAAATTCTCTTTGATAACAAAGAAGAAAACATGAAGAAATTTATTCGGAAAAATCTGTTGAAAAGGTATTTTGGTAACAAAAATTTAATTTGACACTGATTATTTTTGAAATATCTATTAATTATGCCTTCAACAAAGCAGCAAGCTATTAATCTAATTGGAAATTTACCAGACAATACTTCATTTGATGATATTATGGAAGAACTTTTTTTCTCCAAAAAAGTACAACAAGGCCTATCTGATTTAGATCATAACGCCGTAGTTTCTCATGCACAAATTCTTGAAGAAATAGGTAAATGGCGAAAGAAATAGTTTGGTCTCTAAGAGCTAAGGCTGACTTACAAGATATACATGATTACATAAATAAAGATTCTGAAATTTATGCGTTAAGTGTAATAAAAAGAGTTATTAGCACTGTAGAAAATATTCCTCAATTTCCCTTAATGGGAAGAGTAGTTCCGGAATTTAATATAGAAAATCTAAGGGAGCGAATTTCTGGTAATTATAGGGTTGTTTATCGGATTAATAAATCTCAGAATATTGAAATTGTTACAATCCATCATTCAGCAAGAATATTAAAGGAACCATAATTAATCTTCGGCACCTTCGCATAACAGCGTCTACTCACTGCGCTTCGGCACTTGCGGCCTCGCTTGGCCTGCGGCACATTTCCCTTCTGTCACTCGCTCGCATACGCAAGCTGCGTGCCAGTCCCTAACGTCCCGTTCCGGAACTCAGGGTCGGGAAACGTCGAGTAGACTAGTTCGTTATACGCAAGCCAGAAAATGTATGACTCAAGACATGGGTAACACTTTTGTAGCAAGACATAGGTAACACTTTCTGGTTTCTCATCTCTTTAGA
>NZ_RQFK01000025.1 GCF_004770765.1 Leptospira noumeaensis
CGTGCCAGTCCCTAACGTCCCGTTCCGGGACTCAGGGTCAGGGAACGTCGTCTCCCCTAGTTCGTTATGCGAAATCGCAAAAAAAAAGGAAAAAAATATCTTATGAAAATCATCTTAAATATTTTTCTTATAATTTCAATTTGTCTTATTTCACTTGTTAATTGCGGAAGATATAATCTTACAAAAAAAGTAGCTAAAAATTCTTTCGGAATACAATATTTTAAAGTAAAACAGATAAAACAAATTGCTTTTTTTGATGAAAGTAACCTTATATTATTTGCAGATACAATTAATTTAAAAGATGAGTATACATCGACTTACCCAGAACCTCCTTTAGCAGAAAAATGTTACCTGTTAAATTTGAAACATAATCAATCAAATCTTCAAATAGTTGAAACAGCAAACTTTCAAGAAGAATGTGAATTTCCAAATTTAAAATACCTTGATTTTATAGAAATTAACAAGCAGGAATTTAGTCAGAATAAATCTACAAAGAATGACAACATTATAAAAATCAAATTCGAAAAATCCAGAAAAGATCATATATACGTTCAATTCGAAATACCCAAAAATCAACTTTCGAATAGCACTTTTATTAATATTAAATCATCTATTCAGAAAAACCATAAACCACAATATGCGCTACTTTATCCAATAGTTTTACCATACGATATTATTGCTGGATCTCTACACTCCATCGGCTACATTTTCTTTTCAATTGCTTGGATGAATGGTGCACTAATCAACAATTCATTACCAATCTATAGAAGAATTCCAAATTATATACTTCTTGGAACTTACAGAACTTTTGCTTATCTCGATGATTTAGCAGAATAATATTAAAATTTGCGACTTCGCATAACTTCCGCTAACCACTTCGCTTCGGCACAAGACCTCGCTTGGGCTGCGCCACATAGGCTTCTGGCACTCCCCTTGCTTACGCAAGTCTCGTTCCAGTCCCTAACGTCCCCTCCGGGACTCAGGGTCAGGGAACGTCGTCCCCCCTAGTTCGTTATACGAAAGTTTCGGGAGAACTTTATTCCTAATTTGAGGACTCAAAAAATATAAAATGAAATCTTGACAACCCCTACTGAATAGGGTATAATGGATTATTGAAAAGATTATTCGTTCATTTACCGGACTTTGATAATTTCTGGAAGAAAGCAAAACTTGACGATCAAGAACTTTTAGAGTTTCAAACTCATTTATTAGAAAATCCGAAATCTGGTGTTGTGATTAAGGAAACCAACGGGATCAGAAAAATCAGGTGGAAAAAGAAAGGATCTGGCAAAAGTTCTGGAATTCGAGTTTTCTATCTTGATGTTGAAGAGTTTGAAATTCTATTTCTTATCACACTTCTTGAAAAGAATGATAAAGAAAATCTATCTAAAGCGCAGCTTAAAATTTTAGGACAATTGACTTTAACACTAAAAGAAGCTCTAAAAAAGGGAAGGAGGAATTCATGAAAAATACAACAAACGATAAACTGTTTAACAGTCTTAAAAAAGGTTTAAATGAAGCTATTGAATTTTCTGAGGGAAAATCTAACTTAAAACTCAAACAAACTTCAATTTCCGTTCCAAAACTTCCTAATTTCAAAGGAAAAGATATTAAAAATATTAGAACTAAGTTACATCTTACACAATCTGTTTTTGCAAACACACTAGGTGTTTCAGAGAAAACAGTTGAAGCATGGGAATCTGGAAGAAATATTCCACAAGGACCGGCACAAAGAATGTTATTCGTTCTAAAAAACAATTCAAACCCATTAGATGTTTTAGGTATTAAAGTTAGTTAGTAATACTACCGAAACCTTCGTATAACAGCTACTAACCGCTTCGCTTCGGGACTTGCGCCCTCGCTCGGTCTACGACACATAGGCTTTTGTCACTCCTCTTGCCTACGCAAGCGTCGTGCCAATCCCTAACGTCCCGTTCGGGACTCAGGGCCAGCCTACGTCGGCTAGTCTAGTTCGTTATATGCAATTCGTAGGAAATAATATGAAAAAAACAAAATACTTTGGATTAATCTTAATTTTACTTCTGCATTTTTGTA
>NZ_RQFK01000027.1 GCF_004770765.1 Leptospira noumeaensis
TAACGAACTAGACTAGCCGACGTAGGCTGGCCCTGAGTCCCGAATGGGACGTTAGGGATTGGCACGACGCTTGCGTAAGCAAGAGGAGTGCCAAAAGCCTATGTGCCGTAGGCCGAGCGAGGGCGTAAGTCCCGAAGTGAAGCGGTTAGTCGCTGTTATGCGAAGTAATTGCTTTTACTAAGTCCAATTTTCGAGTTTAATAGAATTGATTCTTGCAAATTCTTTTTCATTATTTGTGACAAGAATACCATTGTTATTTAATACGATTGAGGCAATAATAAGATCATTTGGACCAATAGGTAATCCTTTTGATTCTAAATTTGAACGAATTTCTGCGTAAATTTCAGATTCTATATCATTAAAACCGACTATTTCAAAAGGATCTAGAAAATCTAAGACGACATTCCTATTCTTCTTAGGATTTTGGCTTTTGAGTGCTCCTAATAGAAGTTCTGCTTTTACAATAGATGGAATCTTAATTCTGTTTGGATTTAGTTTCTTAATATTGTTTTCAATCTTATCGTTTTTACCTTTTAGGAAATAAATACAAATATTTGTATCTAAAAAATAATTCAAAAAGCTTCTCTCTTGTTATCATTTTTAAAGTCTAAGAAATCTGGTTTATTAAAGGAATTATCTTCTATTGATCCGTATAACTGGAAAAAATTTTCAGGCCATTTTTTTTCAAAAGAACTCTGTAATTTTCCTTTAACCCATTGAGATATAGAAACCTTTTCCTTTTTGGCAGCTAATTCAATTTTTTTGAGCGTATCTTGATCAATATATAATGATAGTTGTGGCATTTTATTCACCTTTTCTCAGCTCTGAGACAAGTATATAGGCAAGTATGGTTTTGTCAACTTCCATTTCCTAATCGTGATTTTTAGTTTCTTGATTAATTTTGCAATTATTTCGCATAACGAACTAGTCTTGACGAAGTTTCCCGCCCTGAGCCTGCGTAGTAGGCGTTAGGGAGATCGGGAAATTTGCCGAAGGCCGAACGAGG
>NZ_RQFK01000029.1 GCF_004770765.1 Leptospira noumeaensis
GCGCCCTCGCTCGGTCTACGACACATAGGCTTCTGGCACTCCTCTTGCTTACGCAAGCGTCGTTCCAGTCCCTAACGTCCCGTTTCCGGGACTCAGGGCCAGCCTACGTCGGTTAGTCTAGTTCGTTATTTGCAATGGCGAAAAATAAATTTTAAATCACAAAAAATCAAGGTTGACAAAAGTATATACTATGATATATACTTTTGTCATGCAAACAGCAAAAATTTTTATCAACGGAAGAAGCCAAGCAGTCAGAATTCCGAAAGAATTCCAATTTAAGGGAGATGAAGTTTTTATTCAAAAACTTGGTGATGCAGTTATTCTTGTTCCAAAAAATAAAGCATGGAATGCATTTTTAGATGGATTAAATGGTTTTTCAGATGATTTTATGAAAGATGGGAGAAATGAACTACCAGATTCTGAAAGAGACTTTATCTGATGTTCCTTCTTGATACAAATATTTGCATTTTCCTCATTAAAAAGAAAAATCAAATTCTATTAGATAAAATTAAAAAGAATTATAATAAAGGTATCTTCATTTCAACTTTAACACTCGCTGAACTAGAATTTGGTATTCAGAACAGTGAACAAAAGGAAAAAAATAGACTTTCGCTAATCGAATTCCTTGCTATTTTTGAAGTCTTACCTTTTGAAGAAAGAGACACGCAAGCTTTTGGAATTATTAAAGCTGATTTAAAAAAATCAGGCAATTTAATCGGCTCTATTGACGCTCTATTAGCGGCACAAGCTGTTTCCAGAAATTTAACATTTATAACAAACAATACAAAAGAATTTAAGAGAGTTAAGAACTTAATTTTTGAAGATTGGACTCTCTAATATCGCCACTGCAAATAACAACGACTAACCGCTTCACTTCGGGACTGCCGCCCTCGTTCGGTCTCCGACACATAGGCTTTTGGCACTCCTCTTGCTTACGCAAGCGTCGTGCCAATCCCTAACGTCCCGTTCGGGACTCAGGGCCAGCCTACGTCGGTTAGTCTAGTTCGTTATGCGAAATTGCTTAAAATATGATTAAAATTGAAGAGATTAGCCCTGATGATTATTATTCTAATTATATCAGAATAAAATATTTCAATCTAAACGAAAAAAAGATTCTTTGGAGAAATTTTAACATTTGCTTTTACTGTCAAAAATACAACAGAAAATCCAATCCAGATCTATTTAAACAAAACGCGCATGCAGTCTCTAGTTATTTTAACTCAAATCTATACAATTATGATGAGTGTGATGTATGTAATAATTTTTTTTCAAATAAATTCGAAACCAAGTTATCCCTTTTCTTTGACCCTATAAAAAGTTTTATATTCCAAAATCACAAATTTAAACAACAGGATAGCTTTTATTACAATAAAAATGGAGATGTTATACTTCATCCAAATTTCATCAAAAGCATCGATCAAGAAAACAGAATAGCTCACATTACAATTAAACAACCATCAATCAGTATCTTAGATATATATTGTTGTTTATTAAAAATGGGATTATCAGTTTTTAATCGGAATCAAAGAAGAGAAGTCTCAAAACCGCTCAAATTACTTTCACTAGATTTAAATTATCAAACTAAATTAAGACATTTAAATCATTACTTCCTATTTGGTATACATAATGAATACTCAACAGAAGATAGTATCGCCATCTATACAAATAAATCCAAATTAAATTTACCAAAATATTTCATTTTTATCAAACATCACAGATTCTACTTTCAACTATTTATTCCCTTTATTAATGACGATGCTACATTCAATAAACTTTCACCTACAACTTTTCAATTCGGATCCGAAACAAATTTCAATTCAATTTACTTTGTTTCAAATTTTATCGAAAAAGGTGAAATAAATTTAGCCTTAAAATCCACGAATGAAGAGAAATTTGAAAACTATATAACCAAAAATAACTTAAGAAAGTAAGCAACTTCGCATAACAGCACCTTCCCGCTACGCTTCGGCACAAGGCCTCGCTCGGCCTGCGGCAAATTGTCCTCCTGTCACTCACTTGCATGCGCAAGCTACGTGCCAGTCCCTAACGTCCCGTTCCGGGACTCAGGGTCGGACAACTTCGGGAAGGCTAGTTCGTTATACGCTATAGCTTTAAATATAAGGAGAAAAAATGTATTATCATGTTATTTTAGAAACAGATGATAAAATCGGGAAAAACAACAATTACCAGGTTCTTTACGATTTTAACATAACTGAACTTGAGAAATTAAAAAAGGAAGTTTTAAATCCTTTTAAAGAAAATATTAAATTCCAGTTTAAAGGCTATTTTATACAACCCAATAGAATAAGACGATTAGCAATAAAACAAAGTGAGAAAAGTGTAGAAGCGATTTGTTCAATTGAACAACAAAAAGTAGGCAGAGGTATTTTCTATGTCTGGACTAACGAAATGGTTGTAAATAGTGATAAATTGACTAAAGATGTAACAACTGAATTACTTAATTCAGTTCCTGATCTCATTAATACAATTCAAACAGAAAATAATTCTAGAAATACTAAAATTTTTATCGTTCATGGTCATGATGACGCCCTAAAATTAGAAGTAGCAAGATTTATCGAAAAGTTTAAATTAGAAGCAATCATTCTTCATGAAAAGGCAAACTCAGGTATGACCATCATTGAAAAAATTGAAAAGTATACTGATGTAAATTTCGCAATAGTCTTATATTCTCCATGTGATATCGGAACACAAAATGATGGGAAATCGGAATTAAAACTCAGAGCTAGGCAAAATGTAGTATTTGAACATGGATATTTAATAGGTAGATTAGGTAGAGAAAAAGTTTGCGCATTAGTTAAAGATGATATTGAAACTCCAGGAGACATATCAGGCGTAGTTTATATAGACTATAACAAGCAAGATTGGAAATTAAACATCGCAAAAGAACTAAAAACATCAGGATAAAATATAGACTTAAATTTACTAGCATAAAGCTACAGCGTATAACAGCGGGGAAACGCTGCGCTTCGGCACTGCCGGCCTCGCTTGGGCTGCGCCACATTCCCTTTCTGTCACTCGCTCGCATACGCAAGCTACGTGCCAGTCCCTAACGTCCCGTCACCGGGACTCAGGGTCAGGGAACGTCGTCTCCCCTAGTTCGTTATACGCAATTTTTCCACAAACTTTTAAAATTATCAGGATTCTTCATTTATTTATACAACAACCAAGAGTCATTTTTTCTATATGCAGAAAAAATATTTGGCCAATTAATAGTGATAAATGACGGCACTACATTTCAAATATCATTTAAAGCAAATTATATCATTAAGATATTAAATTGAAAATAAACGTATATTAATGAATTTAAATACAAGACTTACTTAAATTAAAGGAAATAAATTATGAAATACTTACTCTTCACACTTTTATTACTGTTCACCAGTTTAAATTTATACTCAATTAATGAAGATAAATCAAAGAAGCTCAATTGCAAACCTTTCCTTAAAGGTAGTTTCTTTGATTACTCACAACTAGAAAATTCTAAGCATATTATCAAAAGATTTGATGATAATAGTTACATTTATGATCTCGACGGAACTACAATAATTGTGAAATCAAAATTAGAAATCGTAAAAAATTGCATATTAAAGTTTAAAATATATGAATTAAACAATCCTAGTTTATCTAATAAACAAAAAGAAGAAGTAATGGCTTTCAATTCAATTGAAGAGATTTACAAAATTGAAGGTAATACTGCATACTATAGAGGTTTAAACTGTAAATGTAAAGGATATTATGTTAAGTTTGAAGAATAGTTTTATTAAAAGACAATAAATTATAGCTTTTTTCAACTACGCATATTGCTTATTGAATTTGAATTATATTCACTCAGAAACACTTTTTCTTTTTCAGTTTACTTTAAATAATATTTATTGGTAAAATTTGAAAAAACTGCGTATAACACTGTCTACTCACTTCGCTTCGGCACTACGGCCTTGCTCGGGCTGCGCCACATTTCCCTTCTGGCATTCGCTCGCATACGCAAGCTGCATGCCAGTCCCTAACGTCCCGTCGGGACTCAGGGTCGGGAAACGTCGAGTAGACTAGTTCGTTAGTTGCAATATGCTAAATTTCGTTCTCGTCAGGTTTCTTTATTTTACTTTTTTATTGATACGGAAGTATGGATAAAAAGTATATCTAACTCTTAACGCTTGTTGATCAAAGTTTCTCTTTGATTTACTTTGCTTCGTCTGCTGAAGAATTCTGGTGGGACTTCCAGTTCCATTTTACCTGGACTTTTTTACTCGTAAGGCATACTGCAACTAACAGCGTCTTAACGCTTCACTTCGGGACAGGCCCTCGTTCGGCCTTC
>NZ_RQFK01000031.1 GCF_004770765.1 Leptospira noumeaensis
CGGGACTCAGGGTCGGGAAACGTCGAGTAGCCTAGTTCGTTATACGCAAGAAATGAAACTAATTCCTAAAAAGAAAAAATGCAAAATATATAATCTCTTAAAATATTAAACTCAAATTTAATAGAGCTAAATAGTAGAACATAATAATAAATTTGAATTTACCAAATAAAACTAAATCATATCCTAAACTTGAAACATGAAAAAAACGACTAATCTCTTTTCTCTAATAATCCTAGTTTTCAATATTAATTTTTGCTATAAAGACGGAAAAATCACTAGTCCATTTGAGGATAAGGAAAAAACAGATGGCAAAGTCTGCGCCGCCTTATACATATATTGTGAAAATCAATATACTGAATGTAATGCGGTTACTCAGAATCGAGACGATTGTACTCGCAACTATCAAGGATGCAATAATACAGTTAGAGGATGTATTTCTAGTTCCTTTAACTAATCTTAGAATACTAAATATCGAGATTAAAAATAGAATCTCTTAAATCCTCATTAACTTACTTTTTAAAATTGTAAGTTCTTCTCTGAATAAAAACATTAAACTGAGACATCCGAAAAGAACTTACGAAATTAAATTTAATGTGTTTCAATTCTATATCAATCATTTCCTAATAATTTAAATTAGTTTAATTCTCTTACTCAAATTAAACTAATTTTTAATTTGCAAACTTACCATAAATTAAATAAACAATACGATCATGAAATATTCATTAAAAAAGTATAAAAAATACAATTAATTGATCAAGCCATTTCCTGCGTATAACAGCGTCTACTCACTGCGCTTCGGCACTTAAGGCCTCGCTTGGGCTACGCCACATTTCCCTTCTGTCACTCGCTCGCATACGCAAGCTACGTGCCAGTCCCTAACGTCCCGACGGGACTCAGGGGCGGGAAACGTTGAGTAGACTAGTTCGTTATGCG